>NZ_JAJNBY010000003.1:0-25576 GCF_056835605.1 Pseudonocardia sp. ZF1 | reverse complement strand
CGCTCCATCGCACCGTCCAGCTCTCGATTCGACAGCCGTTCCCCCTCCACACGGGGAGCCTGCTGCTGCTCATCGGCCAGCTCCGCACCGTCGGCCGCGAGCGCGGGCAGCTTCGTCGGCGGCACATAGCCCCACGTCACCGCTCCCGACCCGCCGGTAGCGAACAGCGCGAACTCACCGACGCCGAGATGCCGCACCCGGTCCGGCGGCAGCAAGAACTGATCTTGCACTCGTGCCGAAGGGCCCCCGCCATCGTCGCCGCCGAGCTTGCGGGTGGCTTCCAACCGGCGCCGCGACCCGGCCATCATCGAGAACGGCTCGGGCGCGCTGGTCTGCATGACCACCTTCGTCCCCAGATCGCCCAGCAGCCGGTTGCGCAGGTCGTCGGTGGCGCCGAACCCTTCCCAGGTCTGGGCCGAGACCACGACGCGGCCGCCCATCGCACGTACGCGCTCCACCACCTCGTGCAGCGCCAACGCCTCAGAGACCGCGCTGAACTCGTCGAGGACGAACAGCACCTCACGCGGGTTCTGCGCCAGCTCGGTCAACAACAGCTCGACCAACACGCGGGCCTTCGCCATCGCCTCGTTCCGCGCGACCGTGCCCGGGATCGTGCAGTACAACGCATCAAGGTCACTCAACGGCATCCCGGCGTCGAAATCCCGTCCCAGCGTCTCGAACCGCTCCTTGTACAGCAGCCACGCATCATTGATCGCTGACCCACCGCGGCCGGCCCCCTTGGCCAGCGCCTTGATCTCGTCCAGCTCCTCCGACCGGCCCTCCCACGCGGCCCGCAGCCATCGCGGGTCGAACCGCTCGACCAGCTCGGGCCCACAGCTCGGGGTCGGCTGGTCCGGGGCTAGGCACACCAGCTGCAGCAGCCGCCGCCGCTGCCGGGCGTAGTACGGGTGCTCCTCGCGCTCGCGCGCGATCGCATCCAGGCTCTCCACCAGGTCCCGGCCCGGCATCTGCCACATGTCCAGCCGACCCCAGAACGGCCACGCCAGGGTGCGGTCGGACGCGATCCCGAGTGCCTGAAACGCCTCGCACCACGCCTCAGCGTCCGCCCCGGCGTCGACGCCACCTTTGGCGTCGATGAAGATGCACAGCGGTCGGGGGTTCGGCGAGCCAGCCAGAATCTGGCTCGACGGGCCCCCGGCCCCGCTCCCGGCCTGGTTCCGCGCCTGCCGCGTCGGCGCCCACTGCGCTTCCAGCCAGGCCAGCGCCAGGCGGCGCAGAAACCAGGTCTTGCCCGACCCGGTGATCCCGACAACCGCGAGGTGCTGGGCCAGGCGCTCCGGTGCCAGCGTCACCCACCACGGGTGGCGGGCCGACAGCATGTCCCACACGCTCGGCCGTAGCCGGGTTTCCTCCTCGATCCGCTGCCCCAGCACCAGCCCGTGCCCATTCACGCGGTCCGCCGCCACGAGCGGCGTGTGGTTGCGCTGGCCGCGCCGTCGCGCGGACCGGGACCGGTGCAGCGTCTGGCGACGCTCGAACCGCTCCCCGCGCTCCTGGCTGCGACCCGAGCGGCGCGTGGTCTCTACGCTCCACCAGCCGATCCACGCCAGGATCAGCCCGGCCAGGATCTCCAACACCAACGTGTCGGCGAGCCCGGTCCAGTCCCCGCCGACGATCCGCTCGTAGCCGGTGCGCCACGCCTCGATCGGCGACCGCACCACCGCCCCGGCCAGCACGCACACCGACCAGCCCAACACCAGGTTCCGGATGCGGGATGCCGGCCACCCCATCCACCACACCCACCACATCACCAGCCCGGCCACCACCAGGGCAGGCCCGGACAGCACCAGCAACGCCACCCCGAACCCGACCACGACGCCCCAGAGCGGGGTCCCGCGGAACGGGTTGATCGGCGGCGGATTCGGGATCTGGATCGGCAGCCAGTCCCGCACACCTAGCAACGCCACACTCTCCACCTCCATCACCAGCAGGTTCACCACTGCGCCTCCAACGCCAGCGGCACGTCGTCAATGGCTTCCACCCGGACCCGCCGGTCCGGGGTTCGGCTCTGCTCGACGGCCGCGAGCACGTCACGAACGGCGGCCCGCGTCGTCAGGTACTGCACCCCGCACCACATGCCGGTCTCGGCAGCACGCCGCGTGCTCTGCCCGATCACCTCGTGCACCACCTCCGCCGTCCGGCGCTGCCCCTTCGGGGTCAACTCGACCTCGACCAGCACCTCGCGATCGGGGCGGCCCTCGCTGCTCCGCAGCACGTACTGACCATCCACCAGATGGCCGACACTTTGTCCCGCCGCCCGGAACCCCGAGCCCGCCCGCAGCAGCCGCTCACTGGTCCAGCCCTCGACGCCGGGGCCGAATCCCAACCACAACCGCACCGCCGCCACGGCTCGCGTGTGCGCCGCGATACCCGGCGACGGCGACCAGTCGCCCAGCCGCTCCCGATCCAGATACGCCCGCGCTGTGGCCTGCGTCGGCGCCACCCACGTCGGCCCCGGCACCGGTGTCCCCGTCTTGACCCACCCCGCCCGCTTCCAGCGGCGCACCACCTCATACGTCCGCGTCCGTGTCGTCCCGAGCAGTTGCGCCACCAGATCCAACGGCGCCCCGTACTGCTCGGCCAGCCACGTCAAGGCCGCTGCGTCTCTCGGCGTCAATCGTGGCCCAATATCCGACCTCTGCGCCCGCTCGCTACTCACAGCACTGTCCTCGATTCCCCGACCATCACATCCGAAACATCACCAGCACTCACCATCGCACTATCACACCGTGACCATCTCTCACACTTCCTAATATCTCCATTCCTTTTGTTTTTGTAGTTTGTTTTTGCTTTTGACTTTGTCTTTTGTCTTTTGCCTTCTTTATGCCCCTGTACTCCTACCTCTCCTCTCCACTCTTCTGTTCTTTCAGTTCTAACCCCAACCCGACCACTCACAGAGCAGCCCCCGCACCCACGCGCCACTCCGGTCGCGGAGCGGGTGGAGTGGCGCGTGGGTGCGGGGGCTGCGGACCCAACCACTACCTGCATAAACCCAACGATACCCCCACTAAACCCCTGGTTTAGGGGGGGGACAAGAGTACAGGGGGATAATGTAGGCATAGGGGTAGTTTATTGGTACCTGTTCCGGTACGGAACAGGCCGTTCGGGTGAGGACGTGAGAGGCGAGGCCGGCCACCGCCTGAGGGGTTGGGGTGCGCGCACCCCAACCCCGGACCGGTGCTCGTCCTCACGGCCTGCACCGGCGGGTTCTCATGTGTGATCGCAGCTTTGCTGTATCGACGATGCGCCATCATGCGACTGCACCCCGCCGCCGGTTCTGATAACGCCGGGAAAACAGTTCTCGCGCCTGGGCTCGGGTCGCTGCGCTCGCGACCGGTCCACGGCTCTGCTCCTCATCGCCGAGCGTCGCCGCGAGTGCAGCGGCACGGCGACGACGCTGCTCGGGATCGACGGAGACGAGTGAGGGCGGTAGAGCCGCGGCCCTGCCCCGCCATGGCGTGAGGCGGTGCCCGATCAGGGCCAACGGGTCCCGTGCCCCTCGCACGGCGTCTCCGCGCGACTGGTCCGGGGCGTCTGGGTGATGGTCCAGCGCGTACAGCAGCGCAGAGACACACCAGCCCGCGCGCCACCAGCCAGCTAGCAGCGCTGTGGCTCGCCACAGCGGAACGCGACCGCTGAGCCCGGTCCGGTCCAGCACGGTCGCGGTTGCTGCCCGCCGCTCGGGTCCGGTCCGGGTCTGGTCCCGGCCTGGCCATGGTCGGGATTGTCGCGAAGCGTGGTTTCGGCCCTCGTGCGCAAGGGGTTGAGTGCTTACGCAAGATGCGGGGGGGTTGCCAATTTGCTCCACACCCTGGCCGTCGGCCACTCGCCGTGGACGCGGCAGCGGCACACCGGCCACGGCCGTCACGACGTACGCCGGCGCCCGGTTCACCCGGGTGCCGAGAAACTGCGCTGTAGCGCCGCGCTCGACACAGACCAAGACCCCAACCCGAGTCGCCCATGCGATGACTCGACTCACCGTCCGGAGGCTGGCCCCGGCCCGCTCAGCGGCCGTCGCACGAGTCACTCCGGAGATCAGCCCACTGCGCCAGTCCATCGCCTCAACCAGCGTCCGCAGAACCGCGGTCGCCACGCGGCGCCGATCGGCGCGCCACAGCTCGGTGTCCACGGCTCGGTCGATGAGCTCACGAGCGGCGACCTGGTCGATGACGACCACCTGACCAGGCGGCACACGGCCACGCCATCCGGGATGCACAGCGAACCGGCCCGCAGCCACCCGCCGGGCAGCCCGGCGCCGGCCATACTCGGACCGACGACTCGTTGGGTGGGCCCGACTCGACGTGCAAGGCCCCGGCCGCGCGGGTACGTGCGTAGTAGAAACGGCTCGGCTAGACTTGGGCACGCGAAAGCGCCCCTTCTCTTTGGCTGGGAGAGGGAACCGCCCCGGTTCGCCGGGGCTACGGCGTCACGGCGGCTGGCAGGCCACGTGACGCACAGGAATCACGGGGTGGCCCCGGCAAGGGCCACCCCGTTCCTATGTCAGGACGCCTGAGGCACCGGCAGCTCCTCTTGAGCCGAGCCAGAGGCCTTCGGCTGGCAGTAGTCAGGGACTGGCCGCCCAAGCGACTCAGCCACCATGCGAGTGATCACCGCAGACACCGGCAGCTCCTCCCGCTGGGCGATCTCCTGAACCTCGTTCCACAGGTCCTCGCGCAGACGCACCATCGTCGGCCGCCGCTCACCGAGATGCTTGCGACCGCCTTTCCGTGGCGAATCAGTCATGGTCCGTAGTCATAGCCGATCACAGGGGTAGTCGTCGCGCGACGCGCCGAACACGAAACGGTTTCGACGTAACTGAACCCCTATGCCTCCGGCGGCCCCTCCGGGGAGGGCCTCAGCTCCAGGATGAGGGGGCAGGGTGTGGTCATCCCGTCACATCGACGCACCAAGGAGCAACCAGGCCGGGTGGCTGGAGGCAACCGGAACCCCGTGGTTGCCTCCAGCCACCCGGCCTGGTCGGGCAGAGCCCGCCGATGCGACGGGATGACCACACAGGCACAGCCGTGACGGGGCGGTACTACCCGCCGCCGCATGTCATGCTGCCGCCGACTCCTTCCTGACGCGGTCGATCAGCACGCGGGCCCTGGCGGTCGTGACGCCCAGCTCGGCGGCGACAGTGCCCCGACCCCGCCCGCGCGCGACTATCCGGCGGACCTCCGCCAGCTCCTCCGCGTCCTCCACCGTCCCGGCGCCCTCGGGCACCGGATGCTGGTCGGTCACATCGTCGAGGTAGCCGATGGCGATCTGCCCCGCCGCAATCTCAGTAGCCACCGGAGACTCAGTAACAACCTGATTCTCAGTAGATACCTGATTCTCAGTAGATACAGGAACTACTGACAGGCGTTCCACGGCTGGCCGCCGTTCTGTCCAGGCTCGGGCGATCAGGTGCACGGTCACGATCAGACCGAGCGGCGCGACGATCCCGAACCAGCCATAGGCGGCAACGCCGCCGATGCCGGTCACCGTGGACGCCATCCCGACCGCAGCAGCGGCTTCGAGTCGCAGCCGCGGGTCCGTCATCCAGATCCACGTACCGGCCACAGCGACCACTTCCAACAGGCCCACAGCAAAAGGGTGCGCCCAGCCGGGCACTCCGACCCGCGCGGCGAGCGCGACCGTCGACGACGCCGACAGCACCAGCGCGCACAGGATCGCGGCTCCGACCAACACCGTCTGACAACAGCGCTTCACTCGCAGACCACCGCCCCGGCAATCCAGTCGAGCCAGGCGGCGCACTCCGCGCACAGCACGAGCGCCGGGCTCTCGTCGAACCGGAACGCGATGCCGCAGTCCGAGCAGACCAGCCAGGGGCCGCCACTCACCGCCGCCACCCCCTCGGGGCAGGGGTCAGGAGCCGAACGATCCACGGACGCTTCCCGTAGGCCACGCAAGCACCGATCTCCGAGACCTCCTCGGGATCGGTGACGATCCGGCCGGCGAGCCGCGTCCTCCCGTACAGCGGTGAATCCTCGATCCGGTGCGAACGCACGGCGACCACCGCGCCATCGACCACGATGGGCCGCACGGCGGGTAGCTGTGCAGAATCGGACATGGGCCATCTCCACTTCCTGGTGGTGAAGGTCAAGGGACGGCGACCCGGTTGGGTCGGGTCGTCGCCCCGCTAACACCAACGTCAGGCAACTCCGTACCTCAGTATCTCAGTAGGTACCTGACATCAGTAAATGTATGTTACCGCAGATGATGGGGTCGCCGTAGTACTCGCCGAAAATCGGGCGGATACGGCTGAGTAGCCTCCTGAGCTGCCGATGGTGGTTGCGCGGGGGGAGATCGCGGTTGGCGGCGCAGGTGTTGCCCACCTCGTCGCCAGGCGCGGCGGTAGTACCCAGGACTCGCGATGACCCGAGGTGCAAGGTAACTGCCGGGCCGGGTCAGCCCACCTTCGCGCGAGCGCGGGAGAGCGCTCGGTAGACCGTGGAGCGGGTGACGGAGAAGAGCTCCTCAAGCTCGCTGATGGTGTGCTCGCCGGCGGCGTGGAGTGAGACGAGGTGGGCTTCCTGTCGCGGTGAGAGCTTGGGCTGCTTGCCGCGCAGCCGGCCCTTGGCTCTGGCGACCTTCATGCCCTCGCGTGTCCTCATCCTGACGAGGTCGGCCTCGAACTCGGCGATCATGGCGAGTGCGTTGAACAGTAGCCGGCCGATGGGGTCGGTGGGGTCGTGCACCGAGGCGCCGATGCAGAGCTTGATCTCGCCGGCGGTGAGCTCGTCGGCGATCGCACGGGCGTCGGGCACCGAGCGGGCGAGGCGATCAAGCTTCGTGATCACGAGGGTGTCGCCGGCGCGGCATGCGGCAAGGGCTTCGCGTAGCCCGGGTCGGGCGCGGTTGGTGCCGGTGAGCCCGTGGTCGACGTAGATCCGCTCGGTCGCGACGCCGAGCGCGGTGAGGGCGTCGCGTTGAGCGGTGAGGTCCTGGGCGTCGGTGGAGCAGCGGGCGTAGCCGATCAGCAGTCCGGTCACCGGGGCAGTGTGCCGGTTATGGCCCCCTCACCGGAACTATTCACCGAACCAGGCTTACGGGACGCCTCGTACTGGGCCGATGCTTCAGCGCTGGTCGGCGCGGGGGTGTCCCGGTAGGGGTTCCTCTCGTGGGATATCGACGCTCCATCTGGTGGACGGCCTTCTCACAGGGACCGGGCAACAAGCTCCTTCATGATCTCGTTGGTGCCGCCGTAGATCTTCTGCACGCGGGCCGAGGTGAACATGCGCGCGATCGGGTACTCGTTCATGTAGCCGTACCCGCCGAACAGCTGCAGGCAGCGGTCGACGACGTTGTTCTGCACGTCGGTGCAGAAGAACTTCGCCATCGAAGCGGACGCGGCGTCCAGCTCGCCCGCCATGTGGCGGGGGATGAACCCGTCGACCATGCTGCGGGCGGCCGTCGCGTCGGTGGCGCACTCGGCGAGCACGAAGCGGGTGTTCTGGAAGCTCATCAGGTTCTGACCGAACGCCTCCCGCTCCTTCACGTAGGCGATCGTCTCGCGGACTGCCGCGGTGGCGGCCGCGGCGCCGGCCACCGCGATGATCAGTCGTTCCTGCGGCAGTTGCTGCATCAGCTGTGCGAAGCCGCGTCCCTGGGTGCCGAGCAGGTTGCCCGCCGGGACCCGCATGCCGGAGAAGAACAGCTCCCGGGTGTCCTGGCCGTGCTGGCCGATCTTGTCCAGCACGCGGCCGCGCTCGAAGCCCTCCAGGCCCTCGGTCTCGGCGACGATGAGGGACAGCCCCTTGCCGCCCTCGTCGTCCCCGGTGCGGGCGACGACGACCAGCAGGTCGCAGTGGGTGCCGTTGGAGATGAACGTCTTGGCACCGTCGATCACATAGTGGTCGCCGTCGCGGCGGGCGCGGGTGCGGACGCTTTGGAGGTCCGAGCCGGTTCCGGGTTCGGTCATGGCGATCGCGCCGACGAGGTCACCGGAGGCCATGCCGGGCAGCCAGCGCTGCTTCTGCTCCTCGGTACCGAACGCGTTGATGTAGTGCGCGACGATCGTGCTGTGGACCATGTTGGCCCAGGCGTCGTCACCGACGCGGGCCTGCTCCTCGGCGATGACGGCCTCATGGGCGAACGTCGCGCCGCCGCCGCCGTACTCCTCGGGGATGCTGATGCAGAGCAGCCCGGCCCGGCCGGCGGCCCGCCAGAACTCGCGGTCGACCATGTGCGCCGCCGCCCAGCGCTCCTGGTTCGGCACGACCTCCTTCGCGATGAAGGTGCGGGCGAGCCCGCGGAGGTCGTCGAGCTCCTGGGTGGCCCAGGGGGCGCGGTAGTCGTCGAGAATCATCGGATGCTCCCTCTCATCGGCCGGTGAAGGCTGGTGTGCGGCCCGCGGTGAAGGCGGACAGCCCCTCGCGGGCGTCGTCGGTGCCGAGCGCGCGCAGGAAGTTGTGGCGTTCGGTCGCCAGCCCTTCCCGCAGCGGCTGGTCGTGGGCTCGGCGGGCGGCGTCCGCGGCGAGTGCCACGGCGCGCGGCGCGTTCCCGGCGATGCGGCGGGCCAGCCCGATCGCGGCCGGGACGACCTCGTCATCGTCGACCACGTCGGCGACCAGCCCGGCGTCGCAGGCCCATGCGGCGTCGACCGCGTCGCCGGACAGCAGCATGCGCATCGCCTTGGCCTTGCCGACGGCGTGCACGAGCCGCTGCGTGCCACCGGCCCCGGGAATGACCCCGAGCTTGACCTCGGGGACGGCGAACCGGGCCGAATGGCCGGCGATCGCGATGTCGCAGGCCAACGCCAGCTCGCACCCGCCGCCGTACGCGATGCCGCGCACGGCCGCGACCGTCGGTGTCGGGTAGTCGGTGAGGACGTCGAAGAGCCGGTCGAACGGCAGCTCGTCGGTCGGCGCGGCGCCGATCATGGCCGGGACCTCGGCGATGTCGGCGCCGGCGCAGAACGCCGGGCCGGCGCCGGTGACGACCACGACGCGCACATCCGGGTCGGCGGCCGCGTCGGTGAGCCGGCCGGTCAGCTCGGCGACCAGGTCGCGGCCGAGCGCGTTGTAGGACCCGACGTGCTCCAGCGTGAGCAGTGCGACCGGGCCGTGCCGCTCGGCGGAGACCAGGGTCTCGGTGGGCTGCTCAGTCATCGGTACCGCCGTAGTGACCGGCCCACGTCGTGCGGATGGTCTTCTTGTCGCACTTGCCGACGCTGGTGCGGGGGATCTCGCTGACCGTGATGAAGGACTCCGGCAGCTGCCAGGACGCGAACGCCGACGACAGGTGCGCATGCAGGTCCGCGAGCGTCACCTCGTGCCCGGGGGTCGGGACGATGAGCACGAACGGCCGCTCCTGCCACTTGGGGTGCGGCAGCCCGACGACCGCCGCCTGGGCGACGGCGGGGTGGCCGGCCAGCAGGTTCTCCATGTCGATGGAGGAGATCCACTCGCCGCCGCTCTTGATCACGTCCTTGAGCCGGTCGGTGACCTTGAGGTAGCCGTCCGGGTCGATCGTGCCGACGTCGCCGCTGCGCCACCAGCCGCCCGTGAAACGGTCGTCGGCATCGGCCATGTTGTGATAGCGCGTGGTGATCCACGGGCCGCGCACACAGATCTCGCCCTGGGCGACGCCGTCGTGCGGGACGTCCTCGCCGGCCGCGTCGACGAGCCGGACGTCGACCAGGGTGGCGGGGAGCCCCTGCTTGCGCTTGAGCTCGAGCAGGTCGTCACCGGACAGCCGGGCACGCACGCCCGGCTTGTACCGGTTCATGGTGACCAGCGGCGTGGTCTCGGTCGCGCCGTAGGCGTGCACGATCTCCGCGCCGGTCAGCTCGGCGAAGCCGCGCATCAACGACAGCGGCGGCTCGGTCGCGCCCGACATCATCCGCAGCCGTCCCAGGTCGGGCTTGTCCTCGAGCGAGCGGATGTAGTCCAGCATCGGCCCGAAGATCGCGGGAGCACCGTTGGTGACGGTCACGTCCTCGGCGATCAGCGCGTCGGTGAGCGGCCTGGTGTCCTCGGCCGTGTACCGGCCCGGCAAGACGATCTTGTTGGCGGTCAGGGTGGCCGCCTGCGGCAGGCCCCAGGCCTGTCCGTGGAACATCGGCGTGATCAGCATCGTGCAGTCGTCGAGGGTCATGCCGATGTTCGTGGCGAGCGAGAAGGAGTGCAGGCAGATCGCGCGGTGCGAGTAGTAGACGCCCTTCGGCCGGCCGGTGGTGCCGGTCGTGTAGCAGGCGCCGTAGGCGGAGCGTTCGTCGATCTCCGGCCAGTCGATCCGGGGCGCCGCGGCAGCGACGAGGTCCTCGTAGTGGTGCACGTTCGGCAGCGTCGTGCTGATCTGGTCGAGCGGCTTGTCCGTCAGCACGACCCACGCGGTGACGTCGGGCAGCATCGGGGCCACGGCCTCGGCGACCGGCAGCAGCGTCTCGTCCACGCAGACGATCGAGGTCCCGCTGTCGGCGACGACGAAGGAGAGGTCCTCGGGCCCCAGGCGCAGGTTGAGCTGCACCATCACCGACCCGAGACCGGGGATCGCCCAGTAGAGCTCGTAGTGACGGCGGCTGTTCCAGTCGAGGATGCCGACCCGGGTGGCCGGGCCGGCGCCGAGGCCGGCCAGGGCGTTCGCCCCGCGCACGATGCGGTCGTAGGCGTCGGCGTAGGTGTAGCGGCCCCAGCCGCCGTCCGGGAGCCGGTAGACGATCTCGCGGTCGCCGTGGGTCCGGGCGGCGTGCCGGATCAGGGTGGTGGTGTTGAGCTGGACGTCGTCGCCCATCGTGGACGGGTATCCGGTCACGACGGTGCGGGTGGGTGCCGGCACGAGGGACTCCTTCGTCGGTGCGCGGGTGGGGTCAGGGGAGGCGTTCGATGACGGTGGCGTTGGCCATGCCGGCGGCTTCGCAGACGGTGAGTAGGCCGTAGCGGGCCTCGCGACGCTCCAGCTCGTCGAGGAGCTGGGTGAGCAGGCGTCCGCCGGTCGAGCCGAGCGGGTGGCCGATCGCGATCGAGCCGCCGTTCACGTTGAGCTGGTCGTCCGGGTAGCCGAACTCGTCGCGCCAGAGCATCGGGACGGGCGCGAACGCCTCGTTGACCTCGGCCAGGTCGATGTCAACGATCGTCAGCCCGGCCCGGTCGAGCGCGGCGCGGGTGGCGGCGAGGATCGCGGTGAACTGCAGAACCGGGTCGTCGGCGGCGACCGCCATCGACACGATCCGCGCCCGCGCCCGCAGGCCCACCGCCTCCGCGTACGACCGGTCGGCGACGAGCAGCGCGGCGGCGCCGTCGCTGATCTGGGACGAGTTCGCGGCGGTGATCGCGCCCGCCGGGTCGAAGACCGGCGTCAACGTGGCCATCCGCTGCCGGTCGGGCGCGGCGCGGATGCCCTCGTCGCGGGTCATCGGGCCGTCGACGCCCTCCAGCGGCACGAGCTGCGCCGCGAAGTGCCCGGCGTCGGTCGCCGCGGCGGCCCGCTGGTGGCTGCGGACGGCGAAGTCGTCGAGCTGGTCGCGGGTGTAGCCCCACTTGGCGACGACCAGCTCGGCGGACGGACCCTGGGCAGGCAGGTTGCCCTCGAACCGGGCGAGCGCCCGCTCGCCGTACCACTCGCCCCGCGGCCCGCTCGGGTCGAACAGCGGACCGAGATCGACCCGCGACATCGACTCGACACCGGCGCCGATCGCGACGTCGTACTCGCCGGAGCGCACGCCCTGCGCCGCGAAATGGACCGACTGCTGACCGGAGCCGCACTGCCGGTCCAGGGTGGTGCCGGGCAGACCGATCGGCAGCCCGGCGCCGAGCAGCGCGGTGCGGGCGACGTTGCCGGTCTGCTCGCCGCGTTGCAGGGCGCAGCCCACGATCACGTCGGCCAGCGAGTCCGGGGCCACGCCGGTGCGGTCGACGAGGTGGGTGAGGGTGTGCGCGAGCAGGTCGACCGGGTGCCAGTCGCGCAGCTGCCCGCCGCGCTTGCCGACCGGGGTGCGGACGGCGTCGACGATCACGGCTTCTCGGGTCATGCGGCGTCTCCTGTCAGCGGGTGCGGGAATCCTTCACGTTCCTCAGCCATCCAGGGCCCCCCGGAGCCGGTGCTTGAGGATCTTGCCGGACGGGTTGCGCGGCACGGCGCCGATCGTGAGCTCCCGCGGGAGCTTGTAGCCGCTGAGATGCGTGCGGCCGTACTCGCGCAGCTCGTCGAGCGTGAGCGTGGCGCCCGGGGCGAGGTCGACGACGGCGACGGCGATCTCGCCGTACTCCTCGCTCCGGCGCCCGACGACGGCCAGGTCGCCGACCGCGGGGTGTGCGGCGAGGACACCCTCCACCTCCGCGGAGTAGACGTTGGCCCCGCCGGTGATGATGAGGTCCTTCAGGCGGTCGACGAGGGTGATGTAGCCGTCCTCGTCGATCCGGGCGAGGTCGCCGGTGTGGACCCATCCGTCGCGCACGGTCTCGGCGGTCGCCTCCGGCTTGCGCCAGTAGCCCTTCATCATCGACTCGCCGCGCATGATCATCTCGCCGACGGTGCCCGGCTCGACGTCGTTCCCGCTCGGGTCGACGATCCGCACCTCGGTGTTGGGCACCGCGACCCGACCGCTGGCCTCCGGGCGCGCGACGACGTCGTCGTGGTGCAGCAGGATGCCGCCCGGGCCGCCCTCGGTCTGGCCGCACGCCTGCACGATCCAGGCGTCGGGCAGCGCTGCGACCAGGGCCTCGGCGGTGCGGGCGGGCATCGGTGCGGCGCCGTAGAGGCAGATCCGCAGGCGCGAGAGATCGCGAGCGGCGAGGTCCGGCAGCCGCAGCAGGTGGGTGTACATCGTCGGGACGCCGAAGAAGAACGTGATCCGCTCGCGGGCGAGGGTGTCGGCCACCGTGGCCGGTTCGAACGCCGGGAGGATCACGTGGGTCGCTCCGAGCATCACCCCGTTCAGTAGCAGCATGTTGAGGCTCGCCGAGTGGTACAGCGGTGCGACGTGCAGCATCCGCTCCCCGTCCCGCAGACCCATGCCGATGCTGGAGTTGATCCCGACCCACAGCACCCGGCGATGGTCGAACAGTGCCCCCTTGGGCCGCCCGGTGGTCCCGGACGTGTAGATGATCAGAGCGTCGTCGTCCTCGGAGACCTCGACGTGGGTGGGCCGGGCGGCGTGGTCCCGGGCGGCCGCGCGGACGTCCTCGTATCCCTCGACGGTGCCCAGCGCCAGCGGCTCCGCGTCGCCCGTCCGGTCGGGCAGCGAGTGCCACGCCCGGACGCCGTCGGCGACCTCGGGCCCGAACAGCAGGAGCCGGGCCCCGGTGTCGGTGACCAGGTAGTCGATCTCCGTCGGTGCCGAGCGCGGGTTGATCGGCACCACGATCGCGTCCAGGCGGAGTCCGGCGTAGACGGCGACGACGAACGCGTCGCTGTTGCCGGCCAGCAGGAGCATGCGGTCGCCCTGCTCGAGACCACGCCCGGCCAGCTCGGCCGCCAGCTCGTCCACCGCGCGGTCCAGCTCGGCGTAGGTGAGCGCCACGTCGCCGAACTGCACGGCGACCCGGTCGGGACAGCGGCGGGCGGTGCGGGCGAGGACGCCGGCGAGGGTGGTCATCGCATCTCCTGGAGGGTGTCGTCGACGGTGGGCCCGACCGAGACGATCGGGATGTCGAGCTCGTTGCCGAGCTCCTGCCAGTGCGTGCTGTCCGCCGTGGCGAACCGCGCGGCGAGCTCGGTACGGGTGCGGCCGACGGCGTCACCCAGCCGCGCGACGAAGTGCGGCTCGACCGCGCCGACGGCGACGTATCCGTCGGTCGTCGGGTAGATCCCGTACCCGGGGCTCCCCCCGCCGAGCACGTCGCCGGGCCCGGTCAGCCCGTGCCGCACGCCGGCGGCCGCGTCCCGGGCGACCCGGTCGAGCACGACCGGCTGGTGCACCGCGGCACCGCTGCGATCACGCAGGCGCAGACCAGCGACGGCGGCGAGGGCGGCCCGCTCCCCGCCGAGGAGGTCCGCGACCGGGACGGTTGGGACTGCCGGCGGCTGCAGCGTGCCGTGCGCGGCCTGGTAGGTCAGGTCGTGCCCGGCCTCGCCGGCGCGCTCGCCGTCGTAGCCGACGATCTCGACGTGCACCAGCCGGTGACGGCTCACGCTCTCGCGCAGGCCCAGCCGGTCCAGTGCCGCCGGGCGCATCGCGGTGAGCAGGACGTCGGCCGTCGCGAGCCGCTGCTCGAGCCGCTCGCGGTCGGGCGCGTCGCGCAGGTCGAGGGGCACGACCTGCTGCCGGGCGGTCAGCTCGCGGTACCAACCAGGCGCCGCGACCTGCAACGCGTCCCCGGCCGGCGGCTCCACCTTGACGACGTCGGCGCCGAGGTCGGCGAGCCGTGCCGCGGCCACCGGGCCCGGGACGTTCACCGCCAGCGACACCACGCGCACGCCGTCCAGCGGCGCGGCCGCCCCTCGGTCCACGTCGTCTCCCATCCTCGAAAATGACTATACATACGTACAGTAACCTAGGTGAAGCGTATAGTTCGCGGTGTGATCGACACAAGGGGCGGGGTCGTACTATGCGTGCCGTGACGGTGCAAGCCCGGTTGGCGACATGAGCGAGCGATCGCGGCCGCGCCGGACCGAGGACCTCACGGCCCGGGCACGGATCCGTCACGCCGCGCTGGAGCTGTTCGCGGAGCGCGGGGTGGCGGGCACGCCGATGCGCGCCGTCGCGGCCCGGGTGGGGGTCACGGTCGGGCTGATCGTCCACCACTTCGGCACGAAGGAAGCGCTGCGTGAGGCGGTCGAGCTCGACATCGTCGACCGGTTCGCCGACGCGATCCTGTCCGCGCCGGCGGACGGCTCGGGTGCGGATGTGGCCGCGGCCCGCGACCGTGCCGTGGCCGCCATGCTCGCGGAGAGCCCGGCCGTCGTGGACTACCTGCGGCGCGCGGTCTTGGACCCGCACGGCGAACGCGGCGACCTCGTCAGCAAGCTCAGCGCGCTGGCCGCGGACCAGGTGGGCGAGCTGCGCCGCCGTGGCCTCGCCTCACAGCGCAGCACGATCGGCGAGCAGGTCCTGACGATCATGATCAGGCAGCTGGGGCAGGTGTTCCTGCAGCCGCTCGCCGACCGGATCATCGACGAGTTCGGCGAGAGTTCGGACGACGCGCCGTCGCCCCTGATTGTCGTGCGCCTGGAGCACCGAATCGACACGTTCCCCGGTCAGTGAACCCGCGACGCCTGGAGACGTCCGGGCGCGCGGCCGCGGTCAAGTCGCATTGCGACTCCGTCACGGCTGGCTCTGGTTCTGGCGGTCAGGAGGACCCCGCCGCGTGACCGCCAGCGTTCACTGAGCGTCCCGCAAAGCGATCGGCTTACGGCACACTTTTGGACTCGCTGCTCGGCTGGCTGCGCCCGGCTTGTGAACGATCAGAACAGGGTGTCGCGCACGCGCAGCGGCCGGTACCCGGTGGGGTCGAGCTGGGCCAGCTCGCCATCGATGTCGACGTCGATCGTGCCGAAGAAGTTGATGTTCTCGCTGTGCGCCGGCGAGATGTGCGCGAGCACCTCATCGTCGATGCGCCGGCCCGCCGCGCGCATCGACTCCACCGCCAGGCCGTAGTACTCGGTCGTCCAGGCCACGACGGCGTTGGTGACCAGGGTGAGACACCACGCCTGCTCGGTCTGGGCCTGCAGCTGTCGGGCACGCACGGTTCCCTCGTGGGCGTAGAGCAGGTCGCGCTTGAGCGCGTGCAGCGACTCGCCCTTGTTGAGCTGACGAGAGATCCTGCGCCGGTAGGTCGGGTCGGACAGGTAGCGGGCGGCGTAGATCGTGCGCCGCAGCGCCCCGTACTCCTTGAGCGCGGCGGCCAGCGCGTTCTGCCGAGACGACGCCGAGAGTTCCCGACGATCAGCGACGCGGTGGCGTGCCCGAACTTCAGCGACCCGGCCAGGCGCAGCAGGTCGTCCCAGTGCTCGGCGATCAGCTCGACGTTCACCCGCCGGGTGAGCAGCGGCCCGACGTGGGGGTAGTCGGTCTCGGCGCGGGCCTTCGCGGCGATCCGGTGCAGCGTGATCTTGCCCAGGTCCCGGATCCGGGGCGAGAGCTGCAGGCCGAGCAGGTCGAACAGGCCGAAGTTGACCAGGGTGACGCCGTGGGTGTCGGTGGCGTGCTCGGTGATCGGGGTGTCGGTGGCGTTGCCGAGGATCTCGTCGAGCACGTAGTGGGCCTCGCGCTTGGTCGCGACGATGATCTTCGTGCCGTAGGTGGTGTGCTGGTCGGTGACGTGGGTGTAGGTCGAGAGGACCTGCCCGCCGTGGATGGTCATCTCCCGCCCGGTCGTCGTCTTGCCCCGCACCGGGAACCGCTGCCCGCCCGAGGAGGACAAGGTGCCGGTGCCGAACACCTCGGCCAGGGGCATCCGCTGGTGGTGGTCGATGATCGCGAGGTTCGCCGCGCGCAGCGTCTCCTCGCGCACGTACCACTCGGCGGTCCAGGCGAGGATGTCGTAGGAGATCCCGCACGCATCGGCCATCCGGGTCAGCCCGAGGTTGGTGGAGTGGCTGAGCAGCACCGCGATCAGGTTCCGCTTCAACTCCGGAGAACGGGTCTGCTTCCCGCCGGCGTGGGTGAAGCAGTCCAACAACCCGATCCGCCCGTCGAGCTCGATCAGCAGCGACACGATCGGCGCGAACGGCAGCATGTCGGTGAGCTCGGCCTTGAGCGCGACCGCCTCGCCGGGGATGTCCTCGGCGGTCAGCGGGGAGATCACCAGGTCGCCGGCGTCGTCGAGGCGGACCGGGCCGTCACCGGTGGCCAGGACCTGCTCGAGCTCGCCGAGCGCGCCGGTCAGCTCGTCCGCGACCGCGGCCAGCGCGACCGCCGGGTCGGCGGACTTGCCGACGAGCCCGCAGAACGACGCCCGCTGCAACGACCACTGATCGGCGGTGAGCAGATAGGCGGCCGGATCGCCGTAGCGGCGCGACCCGGCCACGTACACGTCCCCGGTGCGCAGCCCGTCACGGAGCCCGAGCAGGGTGCACAGCTCCCAGAAGTGCCGGTAGGCGCTGGTGTTCCCCGATGCGTGGGCCGTGTCGAGGTAGCCGCGCCAGCGCGTGGGCACGAATCCCGTCGGGGCGCCGGGCGGGACCGGGCGGGCGCCGGTGGCGTTGAGTGCGCGCAGGATCTCCACCGCCGCGAGCAGTTCGCCGGCCGCGGTGCCGCCGGCGAACTCCACCGCGGCCAGGACCTGCGGGGTGAACTGCCGCAAGTACCCGTAGGACGACACGTCGAGCGCGCCGAGGTGGCCGTGATCGCGGGGAAGGCGGGGAAAGGCTTGGGCCATCGCCGCCCGGATCCGTGCCCATCCGATCCGTTCGCCCCGAATCACGCGGCCGATGTCCTCGTCGGCGATCGTGGTGTCGGCGATAACGGCCAGCAGCTCGTCGAGCAGCGCCTGGCGGTCCTCGCCAGCCTTGCCCCGTTCGGCCAGCGCGTTACGCATCGTTCGCTCGGCCTTGCCCTCGCGCGCCGACACCGCCTGGTCGAACAGGCTCACGACCTCGTCGAGCACGTCGGTTGCGGACTGGGCCAGCAGCGTCAGCAAGATCGGGTAGCGGCGCTGCGGCTCCCGCCGCTCGAGGGCTTGCGCGGTCAGCCGGCGCCCGACCGTGGCCAGGAAGCGGCACCGCTCGGCCGGCAACATCGACAGATCCAGGGCTTCGGCGCCCAGCCCGCGCAGGAACTCCAGCTTCGTGACCTCAGCCTTGATCCCGGCCGGGGAGGCCTCGACCGGGGCGGTGCTCAGCCATCGCAGCCGGGTCATCCCGACCGCAGGATCGACCACCAGCAGCCCATCGAGCCCGGCACAGCGCTGCGGCGTGAACTCGTGCGCGAGCCGGTCGTAGGTCTCTCGCTGGGCCTCTGCGCGGGCGTGCGCGACCCGCTCCAGCACCGTCACCGGGCCCGGCCGGATCACCTGTACCGAGATCAAGTACTCACACGCCAACCGGAACAACAACGTCGGCGAGTCGTGCTCCATCGCCCGCGCCAACAGGAACTCGTCGAACTCCTTGAACTCCAGCGACGTCGGCACCCGCCAGCCGAGGTACTGCGCTACCAGTCGTAGATGCTCAGTGCGGGTCTTCGCCCGCCGGCCGTAGTGCCGCAGCACGCCCGGATCGACGGCGAGCTGGTCAGCCAGCCGGGCGACCGCCACCGGTGGCGCGGCGGCGACGTCGTCGGGCACGAACCCCAGCCACGGCAACGTGCACAACGCCACCGACAGACCCAACCGGTCCGCCGGTCCGCGGCCCCGGCCCGGGTCGACGAACGCGACATCCGCCGGCGCCAGCGTGAAGAACCGGAACAACTCCTCCCGGCCGATCTCCGGGAACCCCCGCAGCCGCTCCAGCTCCTCGTCCGAGAACACCTGCGTCGCCAACCGCGAACCTCCCCCGCGCAACCACCATCCGCAGCTCAGGAGGCTACTCAGCTATATCCGCCCGATCTTCGGCGAGTACTACGGCGACCCCATGATGGCGGGCACCAGCCCATAGCCGGGTACACCTGGGTGTTGTCAAGCTGCGCTCGCCGTCGGGCCCCCTCATAAGGTGACGCCCCTGGCCGTCAGCCGAGCCGGTCGTAGATCTCCCGGCGATGTCCGAGGGTGAGGACCAGGACGACGAGTTGGTCGTCCTGCGGTTCGTAGACCACGCGCCAGTCACCGACTTTGAGCCGCCAGGAGCCCGGTTCGCCCTTGAGCGGTTTCCCGGTCGGCGGCGCCGGGCGCGGTTCGTCGGCGAGAGTGCTCACCGCGGTCAGGATGCGGCGGGCCACCTGCGGGTCGAGCTTGCGCAGGGCCTTGCTTGCCGGAGCCGACCAGGTGATCTGCCAGTGGGGAGCGTCTGGCACGGATCAGTGCTGGTCGAACTCGGCGAGCAGTGCAGCGTGGTCGACGGGCTCGCCGGCCTCGCTCTTCGCCTCGCGAGCCATGCGGGACAGCCCGCGGTCCTCCAGCTCGTCGAGCAGGTCGAGGATCTCGGCCGGGACGATCGCGGCGACGCGCTTGCCGTGGCTGGTGATCGCGGTCGTGACACCGCCATGCTGGGCGCGGCCCACGACATCGGCGAAGTGGTTCCGCGCATCGGTCGAGGACATCTCCGCGGTCGTCATGTGCAAAATGTACAACTTGTACGCCCTCGTGTCGAGGCGCGCCGCGCGGATGACCATCCGCCAACAGGCGGATAAACGGGCATTTCGGGTGCTTGCTGGACTGATAACCCGTGCGGGTCGCGTTTGCCCAGGTCGACCGAGCCGATATCGAGACTTATGTTCGATTTAGAGTCGCTCAGGCGCTAGCAAGCCGCTTGCAAAAACTAGCGTCAGGATAGCCTGACAATGATGCTGCTGTCAGGCTATCCTGACAGCATGGGATGGACTTGGGATACCGGCTACGGGCCGGCCTACGACCACGAGGGCTACGCCGCGGCAGTTCTCGATGACGACACGGTCACCGGGACCCACGACGAGCTGACCAACGGCCGGTTTGTGGGCTGGCGCGCGGCGTGCGATTGCGGGTGGCGCGGCGAGCGGTTCTGGTCCCGAGACGAGGTCCTGGCCGCTGATCCCGTGTACGCCGAGCAGGTCCAGCGCTACCCGGCCGGGGCGAGCATCGCCCCTGAGTCGGTGGAGGGTGAGGAGGACGACGCCGGCGCCCTGGGCCAGTGGCGCGCCCACCTGGCCGAGGCTCTGCCGGGTCTCGCCGTGCACGATGCCGCGGCCCGGCTGACCACAGCTCGCGAGGATCTAGAAAGCGCGGTCGGGCGAGCACGGGCAGCCGGGGCGTCCTGGACGGTGATCGGCGAGGCAGCCGGTCTAACCCGTCAGTCCGCCCACGAACGCTGGGGGGCGGCCTACCCATCCCCACCGCGAACGACCGACGCGCCAACCAGGAGCACACGATGACCCCCACCGACACCTGCACCCATGCCGGCGCGCACATCCACGGCCTGGTCGGATCCGGCCCGGTCGACCCGCCCCCGGAAGACACTCGCCTGACCCTGGAGCCGGTCGAGTGGGGCCACCTCGACGAGCCACTACGCCCTGGAGAACGCATGTCCGCCGCGATCGGCTCTTGCGGACGCTGCGGGGCGCTCGTGGTGTCCGTGTCGACCTGGCACCCCACCGATGGCCACGGCGAGCACGCGGTGCAGTACCGCACCCCCTGGACAGCGATGTACGGCCGCAACCCTGACGAGCCAGTACCTGCCGACCCCGCAGCACGGCCGCCGCTTCCCGCGACGCTCGTGGGACTCGGCGCAGCCGACCTCACGCCTCGCGGCTGATCGTTCAGCTCTGGGTCTGAGAGACGGCGGATTTACAGAGAGCTGCCATACCGGCTCTGACCTGCGGCGTAAGCACGGACCACCCGCCCGCGTCCGCGTATCGTCCGTGAGCTGCACCGGCGAGTACTTCTCCCCCACATGCCCGGCCTGCTGGTGATCTCCTCGCGGCGCGGGTTCACCCCTGCCAGGCCGGGGAGTGGGGTGCAGGGCACGGGGTCCCGCCTTGCGCCCCGCTCCCCGGTCTGGCTGCCGTCTCGGCGCGCCGCGAGGAGGTCACCAGCCCCGCCGCACTCCCCTGATCTCCGAGCGGTGTCGGGTCCGGGCAGAGCCCGGGTTCTGTCGTGGCAATGCATTGCGCCCAGAAAGGGCCGGCGGAGCCCAGGTTGGCTGTGAGAGAGCTCAGGCGTCTCCCCGGCCTGCCGCCAGGAGGCGCTCTGTCAGATCAACTGCTGGGGTTACCGAGGAGAGTCGAGCAAATGCGGAGACGCGGATCAGCGCCCCTGCTACCTCGCCATCTGGGATGGAGCGATCTGCTGCCACACGGTTGATCACATGGTCCGGTAGATCTAGCTGCGCCTCGACGGCAGCGTTACGAACGAAGGTGGTTCGCGGGTCCTCGGACGTCATACGTCGCAGCATCGCAGCAGGTCTCCGTGAAGCAGGACGGCAGGTATGTGGATGCGTGAACGACGAGCTGTGGATAACTGCTGGTCATCGCTGCCACGCGTTGCCTCCGCGGACTTGGTCATGGGGTTCCACAGTCACCGCTCTGGCGATGCGGGCGCCGGGTAGCCGGCCCCGGCGCTGCGAACGGGCCGGAGGTGTAGTGAGCGAGCGCCGGGGCCGGCGTGGCCGGCCCCGCGCCGCCGGAGGCGGCGCCTTGATTGTTGGAGAGATGGATTCGGCAGGGTGTCGGTACCCCATGGGCCCAACCCGGCTACTCAGCTGACCCCATCTCACTCAGTGGTCAAAAGCGACGATGCCCGCACTCACGTAACCGATCTCCCGGAACTCGTCGAGTTCGGCCTTGCGGCTACTGTCCGGGTACTCGCTGTTCGCGTCGTCGCTGCGAACACCAATGGCGGGACCGTAGACGACCAGGACGACATGCTGGCTCGTGGCGGCTGCAACCCATTGCGGGTCCGGAGTCAGAGTGGTGTGCGCCCAGCGGCCCCCGGGGCCGTGCAGCTCCAACAGCTCTGGGCTGGTTCGAGACAGCGTCCAGCCGGGGACCCGCACCAACGCCATCAGAGCGCTCGTCCACAGGCTGAACCCGCCGCGGCACATCGCCTGAACCTGGGCCTCCACTTGCCCATAGCCCGGAGCGTGCCAGTGGAACGCGTGCCGGGGCTCGAGCAGTAACACCGGCAGCGCTTCGGCCGTCTCTGGGCCGTCCACTCTCGCCAGGTCCGGGCTCACGCTCGGTGCGAACCCAAAACTCGTCACTCTCGCTGAGCCAGCGTCAGCCGTGGCATCGGTGCGCGCTCCGAGACCTACCGCCGGATGGTCGGAGAACACTGCGCGGGCGTTCGCTGGCGCAATCACCATCTGCCGCTGCTCCGCGTTGAGCGGGCCGACCCCCAACTCGCTCAACGCTTCGTACATAGCGCTGGCCCGCCCGGTAGCGGCCGGCGGAGCCGCGCCATCGTCCTCCGGCGTCCCGGCGTCTTTACGCCGCGGCCAAGGTCTCCACACCATCGCTCAGCGCTCCTCGGCCTCTTGGATCTCTTCGAGCCGGATTCGCACTCGGCGGGCTGTGGCCTCGTCGGCGAGCAGCACGTCGACGGCAGCCCGCAGCACGTCTTGGGTAGTGAGCCGGGTCCGGCCCAGCGCCACCGCTGTGTCGAGTCGCCACGTCGCTAGGGCCTTGTGATTGTCCTGGGTGAGATCCACGGTTTGGCGGACCTTCCGGCCGCTGTCGGGGGCCGGCCGCGTCTGGACCTTCTCCGCGGCCGCGGATTCGGCCGCTGCGGCTTTCTCCGAGCGGCCCCGCAGTGACCGGGCCCGGCTTCTGGCGTCGCTCATCGGATCGAGGTCCCCGTCAGCTCGGTGAGTGCATCCCCGTAGGCGGTCGCTGCCGCCCGCTCGATCGGGCCGCCGAAGGACTGCGCGAACCGCTGGAGCTGGGACACGTGCGCCCGCAGCACCCGCCAGCCCTCGGACTCCAACAGCTCCCGGTACTCGGCGTTTGCCACGGCGCGGGCGTTAGTCCGGGTGAACATCGCCGCAGCCTCCGGCGGAGTCGCATGCCCACCAAGGTGGGCCAGGTCATCGACCAGCTCTTTCACCACGGGCATCCGCTCCACCTCTGCCGAGGTCGGGGCCAGTGGGACCAGGACGTGTGTGGCGGCGCGGATCGCAGACTCGACGATGCCCCGCTCTTTCTCGGTGGGTGGGGTGTCGATGACGACGGCGTCGTAGTCGCTGGCCTCCAGGTCCACCCCGACGCCGGGGACGTGCAGTCGCCCCGTGGCCATGCCGCGAACGGGGATGGTCCACTCCGCCATCTCGGCCCAGCGGGTGATGCTGGCCTGCGGGTCGGCGTCGATGATCAGGACGCGGTGGCCGTTCTCGGCCAGGGCGTGAGCGAGGAACGCCGAGCTGGTCGTCTTCGTGCTCCCGCCCTTCAGGTTCATGACGGTGAGGATCACGCCGGACTCCCGGGGGTTCAGGTGGCTCAGGTGGCTCAGTTAGTGCAGTAGTTCAGCAGATCAGGCTTCTCCGAGCCAGCGTGACAGGCCCCCTAGCGGAGGTTCAGTTCGGCCAGCGAACAGCACGCATCTGCACAGCGTCTCCGTCCACCGCGCTCACGCCACGGACGAACGCCACCGCCCGATTGGCGAAGGTCACCACGCACAAGCCCTGGCCGCGCACATACGGGATGCTCTGGATCTCCCGGCGGCCCAACGCCTGCACCCCCAGCCGGGCGACGCAGTCCTCGTAGGTCGGGTCACGCTCCTCGGTCCAGAGCGCGGCCGGCCCCCCGCCGTCCACCGCGAGGGTGCCGTCGTCGGCATCGAACCGCACGGTTGACGTGCCGCCGATCGTGTCGACCTTCGGCGGCTGCTCGCTCATGTTGACGCCCGGGTCAGTGACCCGCAGTGTCCCGGTCCACGTCGCGGCCCGCGGGGGTGGCGGTTGCGCGGGCGGACCAGCAACCGGCTGCCCGGACGGGTTCTGCGTCCCGGGCGAAACGCCCACCGAGGCGCCGGACTGAATCGCTAGGCATCCGCTGACGATGAACAACAAACCGACGCCCGCCAGTAGGCCGGGCTTCAAGCACCCCGAGCGCCGCTCTGACCGGCTCACACCGTCTCCCCCACCTGCTCGATCTCGCGACGTGTCGTTGCCGCCGGCTCAGCCATTGCCGCCCAACCGCTTGTTGAGCTCCGCCACCTCAGCGTCGAACCTCCGTGCACGCAGTCGCCCGACAATCGACCGGTTCCGGGCAGCGGTGTCCAACTCGTCGGCCGCACTGCGCTCCGCCGCCGGACTGATCGTCAGCATCGCGACAAGATCCCCACCGCTGCGCAGCGTCATGCTCGCCGCCCGCAGCACCAGGACCACGCCGACCGCGATCAGAACGACGCCCACAAGCGACTGCATCCCGGCCCTCCATATCGGATCTCGTCACGGCTGCCTGGCCGGCTCAGCATCGCACGCGGGCGTCGCGCTCCCAGCCGTCTCGTGCGGATCAACACGACTTCCAGGGGGACTAGTCACCCCGGCTCGGGCTCGTTCCGACCCGCCCCGATTCGTACGAACGCTGCCACCCTGAACAAGATGGTCATGCATGAACCGCGGGATCTCCTGCAGATGGGAACGGAACTGTTCAGCGCCCGGCTTGCGGCGGTGACCGACTCGCAGTGGACGGCCCCGACGCCCTGTGCCGACTGGAACGTCCTGGATCTGGTGAATCACGTTGTCACGGGTAACCAACTGGCCATCTGCCTCCTCGGTGCCGATGCGTTCGACGTGCATGAGCCGAGAGCGCCCCAGGACGTCGTCCGCGCCTTCCAATGGACGGCCAGCCGACAAAATGAGGCGTTCCGCCGCGTGCCGGGCGAACAGGCCGTGGCCCATCCAGCCGGCGTCATTCCCGCGTCCGACTTCACGATCTACCGATGCGCGGACGTCGCCGTGCACACCTGGGACCTCGCCCGGGCGATCGGCGCAGACGACGACCTCGGTCCGGTCCTAGTCAGCCAGGTACTTCAGCCCTACGTCGAGTGGGTCGACTCGCTGGACCTGGAACAGATGTACGCACCAGCGACACCAGTGGATGCTGATGCGCCGCAGCAGGACCGACTGCTCGCCCGCCTCGGCAGGACGCCACGACCAGGAAGCTAGCTGTGTCACCGGCGCCGGTAGGCGTGCCGAGTGCGCCAGGCGCGTTGAATCTCCCAGCGCGACCGGCCCCACTCGGCGTAGGTGCGCCCGCACAGGAACCCCCCGAACAGCAGGCCCAGACCTCCGAGCACCAGTACTGCTTCTGGTACGAGCACGGCTCCCACCTCCTCGTCCTGTGGTACCGCACGGCACCGACAACGAGGGCCCGCCGAAGCGGGCCCTCGTCGTTCGTTCGCCGTCACGCGTCGCTGTCGTCGCCGAACACCATCCGCCCCGCCGGGACGCGCCGAAGCCGGCCAATGGCCGACCAGCCGGTCATCACCGCCACCAGCACCGCGGCTACAACGATCGGGACGGCGAACAACGCGCTCGACATCAGTACTGCCAGCACCAGCACCGCCGCCCAGACCGCGAGCGCGCCACCCAGCACCGGCAGATGGACCCGCCACGCCGGGGCTGTCGGTGTGGCCACCGGACGAGCCCGCCCCGCGGTGGAAGTACTGGAAGTACCGCCTCGGCGCGGTTCCTCGTCTCCCCACCGGCTCCGCTCGCTGGTCTCCGACCATGGCCAGGGTTGTTCGTCGGCCCGCGCCGCACCGCCCCACCCTGGCCACGCCTCCGCGTCCACCTCGGCGCCGAGCAGCACATCACGCGCAGCCGCTACCTCCCGAAATGCCGCGGCCGAGCCGGTCGGTCGATCGGGGTGCACCTCCTGTGCGCGTCGCCGAAACGCTGCCCGCACCGCGTCAGGGCTCGCACCGGGCGCGAGTCCCAACACCGCCGACGCTCGTTCCATCGTGACCCGCCCTGTCATCGAGCCCACCCCTCCGGACCGGGCCAGCCCGTCCACTGCTCGGGGCCCGGTTCATCCGCACGCTGGGCCGCTGGCGGCGGGTCCCAACCAGCGTCCGGGTCGGTCGGCCCGGCCCCGGCGGTGGCC